>NC_016078.1:2870000-2872500 GCF_000230555.1 Pelagibacterium halotolerans B2
CTGAGCCCACCATCGCGCGCCTCCGTTACTCTTTGGGAGGCGACCGCCCCAGTCAAACTACCCACCACACGCTGTCCCGGGTACTGTTATACCGCGGTTAGACATCCATGACGATAAGGGTGGTATCTCACATTGCGGCTCCACAAGGACTGGCGTCCCTGCTTCAAAGCCTACCACCTATTCTGCACATGCCGACACGAATGCCAGCGTGAAGCTATAGTAAAGGTGCACGGGGTCTTTCCGTCTGACCGCAGGAACCCCGCATCTTCACGGGGAGTTCAATTTCGCTGAGTCGATGCTGGAGACAGTGGGGAAGTCGTTACGCCATTCGTGCAGGTCGGAACTTACCCGACAAGGAATTTCGCTACCTTAGGACCGTTATAGTTACGGCCGCCGTTTACCGGGGCTTCAATTCAAGGCTTGCACCTCTCCTTTTAACCTTCCGGCACCGGGCAGGCGTCAGACCCTATACGTCGCCTTGCGGCTTCGCAGAGCCCTGTGTTTTTAATAAACAGTCGCCACCCCCTGGGTTGTGCCACCCGCCAATGGTTGCCCAAAGACGGGTCATGCTTATCCCGAAGTTACGCATGCAATTTGCCGAGTTCCTTCAGCATCGTTCTCTCAAGCGCCTTGGTATACTCTACCTGTCCACCTGTGTCGGTTTGGGGTACGGTCTATAAGCTGGGGCTATTTCCTGGAACCGCCTCACTGCATGTCCAATCCGATAAGGACACACAACTCTGGCAATCCGTCACTTCCCAGCAGGCTCACGAATATTAACGTGATTCCCATCGACTACGCCTTTCGGCCTCGCCTTAGGAGCCGGCTAACCCTGCGCTGATTAACATTGCGCAGGAACCCTTGGACTTTCGGCGAGAGTGTCTCTCACACTCTTTGTCGCTACTCATGTCAGCATTCGCACTTCCGATACCTCCAGGACCCCTCACGGGTATCCCTTCGCAGGCCTACGGAACGCTCCGCTACCGCGTGCAGTAAACTGCACACCCTAAGCTTCGGTGCATGGTTTGAGCCCCGTTACATTTTCGCCGCAGGAACGCTTGACCAGTGAGCTGTTACGCTATCTTTAAAGGATGGCTGCTTCTAAGCCAACCTCCTGGTTGTCTAAGCATTCCCACATGCTTTCCCACTTAACCATGACTTGGGGACCTTAGCTGTAGGTCAGGGCTGTTTCCCTTTCCACGACGGACCTTAGCACCCGCCGTGTGTCTGCCAGATAGTACTCCTGGGTATTCGGAGTTTGGTTAGGTTTGGTAATCCGGTGAGGACCCCTAGCCCATCCAGTGCTCTACCCCCCAGGGTATTCGTCTGACGCTCTACCTAAATAGATTTCGCGGAGAACCAGCTATTTCCGAGTTTGATTGGCCTTTCACCCCTAACCACAAGTCATCCCCGTCTTTTTCAACAGACGTGGGTTCGGTCCTCCAGTGCGTGTTACCGCACCTTCAACCTGCTCATGGCTAGATCACTCGGTTTCGGGTCTAATCCGTCGTACTTAACGCCCTATTCAGACTCGGTTTCCCTACGCCTACACCTAACGGCTTAAGCTTGCACGACAGACTAAGTCGCTGACCCATTATACAAAAGGTACGCCATCACCCAGGACAAACCTTGGGCTCTGACTGTTTGTAGGCATCCAGTTTCAGGAACTGTTTCACTCCCCTCGTCGGGGTGCTTTTCACCTTTCCCTCACGGTACTTGTTCACTATCGGTCGCACACGAGTACTTAGGCTTGGAGGGTGGTCCCCCCATGTTCAGACAGAATTTCACGTGTTCCGCCTTACTCGAGGACAATTAGGATTTCTACCAGTACGGGGCTATCACCCACTAAGGCGAAGCTTTCCAGCTTCTTCCTGTTCTTACCTAACTGCCACTGGCCTGGTCCGGGTTCGCTCGCCACTACTACCGGAGTCTCAATTGATGTCCTTTCCTACGGGTACTGAGATGTTTCAGTTCCCCGCGTTCGCTTCCCTTGCGGGATGGTCCGAAGACCGGGTTTCCCCATTCGGAAATCGCCGGATCAAAGCTTATTCGCAGCTCCCCGACGCTTATCGCAGCGTATCACGTCCTTCATCGCCTGTGTGCGCCAAGGCATCCACTGAACGCCCTTTTGGCACTTGATCGTTCTCATTACCAATAACCGCAGCCACGTAGTGGCCCTCGGGTATTGATGGTCAGATCATAAAAGATCATTGAACGCTTCACAGCGCGCAATGATCCAAAGACCAGTTTCACGAGGTATCGTTTCTCCAAGGTTCAACACCTAACTCCGACTGGGGAGCAGCCCGGGGTGCGGGCAAGACAAACAATCCTTCTCTCTACAATGTTAAATATCGGGCCAGTCAGATCCTAAGATCCAACGGCCGAACCGTTTTCATCAACACACGCAATGCTTGCCGGAAAATGGTGGAGCCAGACGGGATCGAACCGACGACCTCCTGAATGCAAATCAGGCGCTCTCCCAGCTGAGCTATGGCCCCTT
>NC_016079.1 GCF_000230555.1 Pelagibacterium halotolerans B2
CTAAAGCCTGATCAACGTCCTTCCAATTCCACATCCGCCGGTTGTGGAACTCGATACCAATGGTTTTCACGAACAACTCTCTCTGTGGCTCAGATTCCAAACGTCCGGCCGCCATTGACCGACAAACACTGACCCGTAATGAAACCGGCAGCGTCCGAGGCAAAAAACGAAACGGCACTGGCGACATCGCCCGCCTGTCCCATGCGGCCGAGCGGTACAGTGGCCCGATAAGCGTCGATGATCTGGCTTTCGGTGTCGCGATGGCGTTCAACGGGAATAAACCCTGGTGCCACTAGGTTCACCCGGATACCCGAAGATGCCAGTTCCCGCGCCCAAGATCGCGTCATTCCCAGCATTGCCGATTTCGCTGTCACATAGCTGGAGAAATTAGCATCGCCGACCTGAACGACTTCGCTGCCGATGTTGATGATACTTCCGCTGCCCTTTGTCTTCATCGGACCGACGACGGCTTTGAGCAGTTGCAACGGCGCTTTTACGGTATACTGCAACTGCACCAGATATGCTTCCCAGTCGCTCTCCTCGACCGAATAGCGCGGATGCTGTCCGTTGGCATTGTTAACCAGAATGTCAACATTGCCGTTGAAACGCTCAGTTACTCTGTCCACTGCCCGTCGTGCATCGCCTTCCGCGGTTACATCACCTTGGACTGCGAATGCAATTCCGCGGGCCCGTTCTATTCGTCGGACAGTCTCGGCTGCAGCGGTTTCATTCTGTGAGAAGTTGACGCCGACCCGTACCCCAAGGCCGGCTAGCGCGCAACAAATTTCACGCCCCAGCCCTCTGGATCCTCCGGTTACCAAGGCCACTTTTCCATCCAATGGTTTCAATGTCATGGTCCTCACTCGCTCGAATGGTTAAGCTCGCGATAGCTGAAGTACTCAAAGTCGGCATGCGCACGCGTTCCGGCCAAGTCCTGAACACACATGCCGATGAAGTTACCGGTGAACCGTACCGGCTCAGCAAAATCGTCCGAAAGATTTCGTATATCGAGTTGCGGCCCTATACGCGTCCATTCGGAGTCACCAAGAGCATAAGAAAATTTCAACGTCGGCCCTGTCACTTCCGCTTTCAATCGACACAGGGAGCGAGCCGTCAGGACGACATCGCTTTCGGGTAATTCCTCATAAGCGCCTGCGACGCTGCGGACTATGCCGAGGATTTTGCCTGCTTTTTCATCGCTGGTAATTCTGAGATAGACGTAGTCGTCGGTATCATAGAACAGAACCAACCCGGCCATTTGCTGAAAGTTTTCCGGTGCGAAATCGACACCAATCTCGGCCTCGAAATCAAACGCCTGCTGGCGCCGGGCCACAAGACTTTGGCGATGCATCGAACTGAGCGATTCCCGTCCATAGAGACGCAGGAAACCGTCACGCTCGTCGAAGGTCATCCACGAGGGATCAGGGGGGCTTCTCAGGGTGCTCCAATGCTGACCAAGAACCTTTGTAGCAAAGAAAACGGTATCGGGTACAGGATCAAAGGGAACGGCAGGTAGTGCTGGCGGCGCAACTTCGACAAGCGGCTTATTTTCACCTTGAGCAAGTCTAAGCCAGCCATCCGCGCTCCAAGAACAACGCTGCAGGGCTGTTTCTCTTCCAAGTATACAGTAGTGGTCAACGACCGGCCGAGCACATAAATGCGCCAGGTACCATTCGCCTGTATGTGTTTCGATCAAAGAGCCATGTCCCGACTTTTGCAGCGGTAGTGAGCGATCGTCGGCACTGGTCAGCATCGAACCAAGAGGATCGACTTCGTAGGGGCCGGTGATGTCGCGCGCGCGCGCCATGGTGACGCAGTGATCGTATTTTGTACCGCCTTCCGCCACCATGAGATGGTAGAACCCGTCGTGGTAATAGAGGTGGGGGCCTTCGGTGAACCCACGATTTGTGCCCAAAAAAATCGTTTCGGGGCGACCCACCAATCGTCGCTCCGCCACCGAATACTCCTGCAGTACAATTCCGCCGAACCGATTTCGCCCCTGCCTGTGATCCCAGACCATGTTGAGCAGCCATTTTCGATCGTCATGGCCATGATACAGAGATGGGTCGAACCCCGAACTGTTCAGGTAGACCGGATCGGACCACGGGCCTTCTATACTGGAAGCCGTCACCAGGTAATTATGAGTATCTTTGAAGGCGCCACGTCGCGACTTAACGTCCGTGTAAATGAGATAGAAGATGCCGTCCGCATACGAAAGGCACGGCGCCCAGATCCCCCCGGAATTGGGATTTCCTGTCATGTCGAGCTGGCTTTGCCGCGTCAGAGCATGCGTGAGCAAACGCCAGTTCACCAGGTCTTTAGAATGGTGGATGGCCACACCGGGCCACCACTCGAAGGTAGACGTTGCGATGTAGTAGTCTTGCCCGACCCGTAAAAACGACGGGTCGGGGTTAAAGCCACGCAACACGGGATTGTCGATTTGTCTCGCCATGTTTCAGGCGATTTCGCTTGTAGAATTGACCTTGCTGCGGACGTCCTCGGCGAGTTGATGGAGGCGGGTTGGACTGGTCAGCCAATAGACGTAGTGAGGATAGACCGTGGTCTCAAGGTGGCTGGCGAGTTCGCCTTGAAAAGCGTCCAGGGCATCTGCGTTGGCAAGGGCGGTCACGGCGTCACTGCGTTCGCCGGTCTGCAGGGCCCGCTGGGCCGCAAAATAAGCGTGCGCGGACAGCTCATAGCCCCGGGCATACCAGACATAGAGCTCTAGCATAGCCTCGATCTCGACCAGGAACGCGTCCGGCAGACCGAGCGTGCCGGGATCAAGAATATCCTTGAGCTTTTCCGCCTGCTCAACCGCTTCACGCTTTTCAGCATAGATGACGGCAAGGTTCTCCGGGGTCGGCTCGAGATGTTTCGCCGAGCCAGGGTCCCATTGCTCGCGCTGGTGCCAGACCTGCATCACGTTATAGATGGCGCTCAGCGACTGGCCGAACTGGCTCGAGTAATTAAAGACGTGCCCACGCACATAAAGGGCCTTTTCCATAACCTTTGACCCTGCACGCATGAAGGCCTGCAGCCGTTCGCGCGCATCCGGAGCGCTCGGCCGGACAGGCTCGCCGGTTTCGCTCGAAGCGGTAAATCCCGAATACAGCCCCCACTCGAGCCAAGCATCGTAGACCTCATCGAGATCGCGATCGGGATTGGAACTCAGCATCGCCGCACCAATCAGGTTGAGCGTATTGAAGCTGTTCATGTTGTTGCTCTCGTCGAGCCATTCGATATCGGTGCGGAACCAGGCGCCCGTTACCCCTTTGGACCGGCAGTGACGAATGCGGTTCTGGAAGTCCTCCACCAGACTGGCGGGAAACGCCCCCTGCCCGTAATACTGCCCCCAAACGTCGAACTCGGCCCATTGCGCCAAGCCCTGGGTTTGGCCCAGCTTGGGATTGTCGGGAAACGTCGGCCAGAAGTCGTGGGGCACATTCTTGAGCCCGATCACGATGTCTTTCGATACCGCCATGCTGGCTTCTATGACGGCATTCTGATGATCCTTGGAATAGGAAAAATCACGGATCACCAGCGTCTTGCCGCACGCTTCAAGCGGCTTGTAAACAGCGCGGATGAAATCCTCATACCATTTGTTCGGATCCGTGCTGCGGCAACGCTCGCAATCGCAGGTCATCTTGGAGATGGACACCTTGCTCTCGCGGGTGGCCGGGCTGACGATCGCCCCGGCCACGTCGGGGTAATAGCGCACCAGCTCGTCCATCTTTTCGGCCACGAACTCAAACCAAAACGGATTGGTGGGACAGATCTGGCCATCCTTGTTCTTGAGCTCGGGATACACCTCCAGCAGACCTTCAGGATACCAGATCTCCTTGAACTCCGGATAAAAGGCCACCCCTTGCGCCTTGCAGCGCCGCGTCACCTCCTGAAGAAAAGCCCGCTTGACCTGAACGTCGATATAGCGAACCGGCCACCGCTCCCACAGCAGGTCCTCGCTAAAATACTTCTCGGGCAGCGTGATGAAATCCATCATATCCGTCTGATGGAAAACAAGAGCGTTCATTTCAAAACGCTTCATGAAAG